>JAUXVD010000017.1 GCA_030684575.1 Nitrospirota bacterium
GTACCGTCACCCCCGGGGACTCCAACATCGCCACTGCTTCACGTTTGTACTCAGCTGAAAACTTCCGTCGTGCTCCCATGACACCCCTCCTGGCTCATTATGAGCCGTAATCAGGTGTCCGTAAAAGTGGGGCAGAACCCCTATGCCTTCAACCAATATAGGAGCCAATATGGCTGATACATCGAGATTTATCTTTAAAGGAACAATCGAAGGTCGCCCCGTGGAAATTGAAATTTACGACGAAGGCAGTTATCGAGTTCACACTACCCAAGGCGCAGACGACCCAGGTTCCATACAAAGCGATGATTCGTCGACCGTCATCATTCCAGCAACGGAGCAAGGTAGAAAGATCACCATTGAAGGTGGAGCGCCCGAAGAAATTCGTAAAGACCTACTTTCTGAGGGCTTTAGCAATGCGGCCGCAAATGAAATTGTTAGCAAGCTTCCGGTATAACCCCGCAGTCAACACGAACCAGGCATTCAGGGTTAGCAACTGTTTTGAGGGCAGGGCATTCAAGGCCTGTAACTGTCTTGAAAATCAAGTCGTCTGTGCCGTAGTCACAGCGAGATTAAGGACAGCTAACCACGGAGGGTGAGCAGATGCAAGGTGGAATCAGACGGAATGGCTTAAAGCGATGCTCGGCATCTCTTCTCCTGACGACGGTAGCATTACTGTCATTAAGCGGCTGCCTCATGTCCGCACCAAAAGTAAACACGTCAGAAATAGATTATCAGCTTGGCGATAAATATATGAAGGACGGAAAGAAGGAGGAGGCAAATCGATTCGACTCAAGGGCTATGAGCAGCGCGCTCCCCTATGCTCAAGAGGGTCGAGCAGATGAGCAAGTACTTGTAGGCAAGTTTTACCGTGGCGGGAAAGGTGTAACGCAAGACTATATTGAAGCAGAGAAGTGGTTTCAGAAGGCTACGGATCAGGGAGATCCGGAAGCGAAAACTTTGCTGGCGAAGGTAGCATCCATTCAGCAAGAAACCGAAGCCCGAAAAATCAGGGAGCAACAAGCGGCAGAAGCCCAGAAGTTGCGCGAACAGCAGGCACAGGCTGCGGAGGATCGTGGGGACTACGATGCGGCGCTTCTTCTATGGTGGCAAGCTTCCAACAGCGCAGCCTATGACCAGTTCCTCCGCCTTGCGGTTTTCCCCGTAGACTTCTAGACTGAGCCAACTTGTGAGGTGTCGATGTCGTTCCGATTCTCCATCGCAGTTGTGCTCTCGATTGTTTGTCTCGCCACGCCTGCGTGGGCCGACTTCGAAGCAGGCACGAACGCCTATGACCGCGGCGACTTCACGACAGCCTTGCGTGAGTGGCGACTGCTGGCCGAACAGGGGGATGCGGAGGCGCAGTTCAACCTGGGTCTGCTGTATTCCAACGGCCGGGGCGTGCCGCAGGACTATGCGCTAGCACGGCAGTGGTATGAGAAAGCCGCTGCCCAGGGAGTCGCGGAGGCGCAGTTCAACCTGGGTCGGCTGTATGCCTTTGGGCAGGGCGTGCCGCAGGACTATGCGCTAGCACGGCAGTGGTGGGAGAAAGCCGCTGCCCAGGGAGTCGCGGACGCGCAGTTCAACCTGGGTCTGCTGTATGCCAAAGGCAGGGGCGTGCCGCAGGACTATGTCCAGGCCCATAAGTGGTTCAACCTGAGTGGGGTGAGCGGAAATAAGAAAGCAGTTGATCATCGTGATGCTCTCGCAACAAAGATGCCCACTGCCCAGATTGCTGAGGCGCAAAAGCTGGCGCTGGAGTGGAGGCCAGAGGCAGAGAAAAGCAGCCGAGCTCAAGCGACGCAACAGAAAAAAGAGTTAGATCCAAAGGAATCGGGTGAGATATTAGTTGGACTTTCTGCTCACGGACAGTCGATGATTAATTTTTTTGAAGCAAACAAAAATCAATGGGAGTTTAATGTGCGGTATGGCGCCCCTCCCATAACGCAAAACCACAAGAATATGATCTATGTCAGAATCCCTAAACATCAACAACAATTCAGTGCCTGTCATGAGAAGCTATTTGGCAGTAAGATTACAAAAGAGGATATACGTCAATATATGAAGAATGATGAGGCATTGGCTCTATTCCTTGCGATAGGAGAAACGGCGAAGGTAATAAATTCCTCGCCAGTTGTTCCGCAGGATATGAGTGTGTTAAATGCAGCGCCTAAGCACGAAGTGGCATTAAACCTGCTTTATTTCAACGGTATGTTTAAAGTATTTGACGAGGGGTTTAACTTGTATGTGGATACCGATAAAAATTGGTGTGACAATTTCAAGAAGTCGCTTTCGCGCTAGCAACCTCTGGGATGCTGCCGGTTTAGGTAACACCCGCCTATGCTAATTCCACCTGCAGTTCGAACTCCATCCGACTGAGATGGCCCAACGTCGAGTGCCGCCGCGTGGGATTGTAGAAGCGCTCGATGTACTCGTGAGCTAGCCCAGGTTTGACGGACACCTCAAACGGGGGACGATACGCCCCCACGGAGGTGTGCTATGGCAGAACGACGACGGTTCACGGGCGAGTTTAAACGACAGGCAGTCCAACTCCTCAACACTGGCCAACGCCCAGCCGCCGAGATCGCCCGCGAACTCGGCATTCCCCGCAAGGATGAAAAGGGATCGGGAGTCTTTATTGTCTTGGCGGGACGACAATAGGGTTTTCTGTAACGCTGTCATACGTATAATGGTTGCTCCGCTCCTGAATCAGGACTATTTAATTACAAGGGCTCAAGAGGTTAATTCATGTTGAATCGCGCGGCATTGATTGTGCGACCAAAACAGCCTTTTCTTGATTGGGCGGCCAGTCTTGATGACTCAGGCCTGGCGCCGGATGTGGCGGACGAGCACACGGTCTATCTCATTCCAGAGTTCGAAAGCGATGAAGACGGGCGGCTGGTTCTGAAACATGTCTATGCCGAGATCTTCGAGCGGGAACTAGATGGCTGGCATACCGATCCATCAGCCTGGCCGCAGAAACGTGATTTTACAACCTTTCAGGAGTGGTTCAGCATCGACCTGCATTCGGTTATTGAAGATCTGATGGATGATGTTTTAGTGGACGATGATCTTGATGGCTAGCATGCTGCTCTCGCGGCATTCATGGCAGGTCCTGCAATTGTACCTCTCGTCTTCTGCTTGAACGATTCCGTTCTGTCCTCTTCCTCTCCTTCTCTTAGCAGGGCGACCTAGTTGATCCTCGACTGCGCGTTGCGCATGCACAAAGGGCGGTCTGGTCGACCATCTTAGAGCGGGAGACGCAGTTTGACGTCCCTTCGCCAACGCCATGAAATTTGCATCTCGTAAGGAAATGCACGATGGACCAGGAATCACTGGCGCAAATTCAACAGATCGTTGGCGCCGCTACTGAAAGCATTTGGACTGAAATCGTCGATGCCAAACGCCACACCGGCGTCCTGACGGAAGGATCTCGCCATAAACTCCGGCTCGTGTCCAAAGGGTTTCAGATGCATCTCGACCGGCGTCATGCCGATGATCGAGCGTATCTGGATGAGCAATTCAGGACAACCTGCGCGCTCAGTTAACTTTTCATGGCTAAATCCCGCATTGCCCCCATACAGCCCGGTGTCTACCTCAAAGAGATCCTCGATGGGTTGGGCCTATCTCAGTATCGCTTAGCGCTGGAACTTGGTTCCCTGCCATGCGGATCAGCCATGTGGTGCGTGGGCAACATCCCCTGACCGCTGAGTTGGCGTTACGGTTTGGCCTGCATCTCGACCAGAGCCCCCGTGATTGGCTTCATCTGTACAGCCGCCACGATATGGGTGTGGCCGAGGATCGGGTGGGCAGTCGAGTGATCAGGGGAGTTCGTCGGTCTCAAGCTATCGTGTGGAGCAGAAACTTTCCGTTTCGCCAGTGCATATTATTTCTTATGTGTCACCGTTCACGCCTCACGTTTCATATTGTACCAATGTGAATATCTCCGATAATCGATCTGTTCCGAGAAGCCGGCGTTCGAAGCCCCGCCTAACTTCCTCAAGTACATCGCTTGTTGAAACCTGGAGGCGGCCCTCGGCGAATCCGTCATTTCATAGCCTGGCGAGTCAATTGACTTCCTCTATTCTGGTCCGTACGATCGAGTAACTCCTCGAGCGGACTGCGTAACAGCCTCGCGATTCCTTCCTGATGGAAAGACACATTCAGATGACAGGTTCGCATCGTCCTTTTGAGGGTTTCCCATGAGCGAGGAGTCATCGGGTTCTTCATCGATGTCTGTTGAGCCTGGAAGTCCTGCATTCACGGGCACGGTGCGGGAACAGGTCCTGGCGTTCTTTGGCCCGTCCAGCGCCGACAATGAGACGAGGAATGCGCTCGCGGATCACTTGCAGGATTTCGTGAACGCCGAAAGCTTGGGGGATCGACTCGATGCCTGGCTTCGATTGATCCATTGGACGAGCGTGGGGACAAGCCATTCCTTGCAAGTGCTCGGCGCCCGTATGCGGTGGCGGGTGGCCTATCTCTACTGGGAACTCCTACTCGATGTCATGGAACAGGTGCCTGCCGTCAGAGCGGACATGCACAGAGCGATCAATCAGATCCTGCACGAAACCGATGCGGTGAATCTGGTAGGCGAGGCAGGGGTGCTCTGCGACCGTGGATTTCTCGTTGAGCTCGGCGACAGGATGATGCGAAAGCTTCTCCCGAGTGTCCGGAACGATCGAGATTTGACGCATCTCTTGCAGCGCCAATACGGCAGCCTGGTTGAGGTCAAGTGGTTCTCAGAAATTCCTCCTCGCTTTTTCGCGAGACTCCTGAAGGCCTTCATTCCGCCAACGAATCCGGATCTGCCCAACCCGTTCCTCCGGGCGTTTGCCGATGGGTTTCGTCTCCTGGCCATCCGTGTAGAGGCTCAAGGCCTGTCGGAGAAGCTCCGGGTCAGGAGCCGGAGGCCTTCCTCGATTCAGGAATCTCCATTCTTTCGACTCGCTCAAATCAGCGAAGAGTTGGTCGGGTTGTGGCAAACCGGGAAGGTTGTCGATACGGCGGGGGCGCGCTGGCGGGAAGAAGCGGCGGAATGCCAGAATGAAATCCGATGGATTCGTCGGCAACTGGAAGTTGCCGGGGTCAGCGTGGGCATCGTGTATGGCCTTGAGGTTCTCACTCACTGCCTCCATCGAATGACCACGATGGTTGAGATCATGACCGCACGCGAAGACCTCACCTATGCTGCGGCCGTCCATGCGTTTCTGACGACGCTCATCGAGGCGAGCCTTCATGAAGGCAGTCTCTCCTATCTCTGCGAGGTCAATACCCGGCTCTTGCATCGGAAGATCGTCGATCGCTCCGGAGTCACAGGGGAGCATTACATTGCAAATGATCGAGCAGAGTATCGACACATTTGGGTTGCCGCGGCCGGCGGCGGCGTGCTCACGGCGTTCACCGCCGCCATCAAGATGTTCATCCTCGTGCTTGGGCTTGCGCCATTCCTGGCGGGGTTCGGATATGGTCTCAATTATGCCGTGAGTTTTGTCCTCATGCAGACGTTCGGGCTCATGCTCGCGACGAAACAGCCGGCGATGACGGCCGCCACTCTGGCGACCATCATGCGCGATCATCCAGGCTCGGCGCGGTTGGACGACATTGTCACGGTGATCGCGAAGATCACCCATTCCCAGCTCGCGGCAGCCGTGAGTAACGTCCTGGTCGTGTCGGTCGCTGCCTATGTGCTCGATGCCTGTTGGCGCCTGGTAACAGGTGGGCCGATCCTCGATCTCCAGGTTGCGTCCCACGTCTACGAGACCCTCAGTCCGCTCGATAGCGGAACGGTGATTTTTGCCGCGTTGACGGGTGTTATTCTGTGGCTGTCGAGTTTGGCCGGTGGATGGATCGAAAACTGGGCCGTTTATCACCAGGTACCTCAGGCGCTGGCCGAACATGCGTGGGGGACTCGAATTTTCGGCGCGGATCGAATGAAAACCTGGTCGGCCGGCGTGTCCCGCAACGTGGCGGGATGGGGCACCAACATCTCACTCGGGATGATGTTGGGGATGACCCCTGCGGTCGGGGCGTTCATTGGTCTGCCGCTGGATGTTCGCCATGTCACGTTGTCGAGCGGCACTCTTGCGCTCGCCAGCGCCTCCCTGCAAGCTGAGTGGTATGGAGAGGGTCGCATTCTCAGGGCTCTTGCAGGTGTCGCGGTCATGTTCGTCTTCAACTTAGGGGTCAGCTTTTTCCTGTCGCTGGTGACGGCGCTTCGAGCCCATGACTTCCATCGAGCCGACATGATCGAGCTTGCCCGACGCCTGTTGAAACGGATGATCTTCTCGCCGGGAGAGTTTCTTTTGCCTCCACGGGATCAGGCGAAAACAGTGGGGTCAGGAGTAGCGCCGGTAGCCAGCGAAGGGACCGCCGGCACTGAGCGGTGAGGAGGGGGAGCGCAACATCCTCGAACGATTGGCCTGCCAGGACGTAGAGATCGGTATTCCTGAGAATCTGATGCCCGGATGCATGACGGTTCGGGCTCCTAGAAGGGGATTCGGATTCCCATTTGAAATTCATTCGGAACCAGGGTTTGCCCCGGTAGACCACCGAGATTCAGGTTTGGCTGAGGTTGCGAATTCGGCGTGAATGCACGATCGAGCTGGGAGTTGTAGCCGGCGCCAAAGCCTGCGCCGATATACGGAAGAATCGTCATATCCCCGGCAGAGTAACGTCCACTGAGTGACGGCACATCGCTGAACAGCAAGTCGGCAGAAGGTGTGACGGGCGTTATGCCAGGATGTCCCTCTAGCGAGAAGGTGCCGGCGCTGTTGCCCACCAGAGTGGAAGAGGCCAGCGTTTTGTCAGCATGCGTCACGCCCAGCGCAGTGGAAAGAAAAAGAATCACCAGCATGTTGAAACGACGGTTCATCGTTCGTACCTCCCGAATGGCCATGACTCTTGATGTCTTCCAGGATCAGGGAGTACCTAGAAGAGAAAGCATAAAACCTGCCACTCATTCAGATAGTCACGATTTTGCAGAATTCAAGAGCTAGGTGAGACTTAACTGGGAATTCCCTTGTGCCCGATGTGAGACGAACGGAACTAAAATATTAGGAGGCCTGTTGCAGAAGGCAACTCGGTGCCGCTACCGCTGCGAATACCACCGATAGCCTTGGTTCTCCGAAAAGCTAGGTTTCGGGGCTCCGCCTGGCTTTTCCAATAACAAGACTTTGAAGTCGAGGAGGCCGAACCAGGCGGGATCCACCACGTCGTGGTAATGGCAGCCATGGAGTTTGGGGAGCATGTCGCCCAGGGCCTGTTGTAGCTCCTTCTCCGTGTAAGCCCGCACGGGGAAGGGCTTGCTCATGGCCTGGCAGAACCGCTGAATGGTATAGGCCGCGCCAGTGCAGAGGACTTTGGTGTCCGGCTTCATGGCGAGGAACTGCGGCAGCGAGAGATAACGTTCCTGGAATCCCAGCCAGCGCACGGCTTGTCGTAGATGGCTATATTGGACTTCGTACTCCGTATGGCCCGGCAGCTTGACCGGCGCCGGCCAGCCTTCTTCAATTCCAAATTCCGTAAGAAAGGCCCTACCGCCCGGTTTCAGCACGCGCCAGAGTTCTGCGACGAAGCGAAAGGGGCCGAGATTGAAGATGACATCTTCCGGCAAGTCCGTACCCAGCGGCAACCTTGTACGTCTGATCCAATCTAACGCTTCCTGATGCTGCGGCGTGTCGCCTTTCCCGTCGAGGAGTTCTTTCCTGGTCAACTTCACCGGCGTCATGTCGGCCATGTTCTCGTTGTCGATGACGAGGTCGACGGAATTATCTTTGAAGGGCAGCATTTCGCCGTTGGCACGGGTCCCAATGCCTCCCCAGCCTCCGGCCTCGGCGCGGCTGACTTGCAGCTTGAGGAATGGCTGGGTGATATCGAGGGAGATGTAGCGGATGGTCTGTTTCTCAAACGGCAGCAGTTCTTTGCCCAACTCACGGGCGAGGTAACCGAGTCCGCCGCCCACTTCCACGATGACGCGAGGCTTAGGGTTGAACCAGCCCAGCTTCCGCAATTGCTTCATGAGGAGCCGGCCATAGGTCAAGCCGTTGAGTGTCTCGTTCGGCTCCCGGAAGAGATGCGACACGGTGGTTTCGATGAGGTCGAAGTGGCCATCGTCTTCGCCGCTGTCGGTCAGTTCATGGTGATGGAAATCTTCGAGGTGCTCTTCCCCCTCAAACCCTTCCTGTCCTGACCAGCCTTCCCTGATTTCTTGGAGGAGCAGGTCCCATTTGGCCTTGTGGCGGTGGCCACCAGGAGGTTCAGTGCCAAAGTAGCAGAGCGAGTAGGTGGGCAGGGACCAATGTTCTAAATGCCATTGCCCCGGCTGTCCGTCCGGTCCGCAAATCTTTGTCCCGTACTTTTCTGCCAGTGCGCTAACGGACGTGTGACCGTTCATCGCCTGGAGCATCTCCAGGCCGGTGCGATTCAGGCGCACGATCGGGAGGTTGTCATCGAGGGGGGCGAACCACCATTCGTCTTCACGGTGCTGATAGGCGATGAGATCGGGGATATGCCAGGCCAGGAGATTGAGCGTCTCTCCGGTGAGGCTGAGCGGTTGATGGGTGGCGACAGCTGGCTTCATGTTTAGTAGGATGCTGAAAAAGACCGCCAGCGGCGTTCTCGCTTCACGGAAAGGCTGAACGTACCACAAGGGTACGCCTCGGTTCTTTGCTCGCTGCGGCCTTGCTGAGCGGCCTTGTTGAGCATCCTGAAGCGATTGGAGTTTCTATGCATGCGAAACATGTGAGCGGTACGTTTTTCTTTCACAGAGTTTTCCGCAGCCTGTTGGATAACCTGTGTGAGCGCCGCAGCCTACACGAAGGGCCAGGATTCTCGCAAGACCCAATGGGAGGTGACGCGTCGTTCGTGATGCGTGAAGCGTTTCCGGGATTGAACGAGATACGAATGACGAGTGACGAACGACGGGTTCTAGAGTTGGGAGGGGAGCTTGGGGCCGTCGGTGACGGTGATGATCCCGCGCATGATGGGATGAATGCGGCAGATGTAGGGGTAACGGCCGGGAGCGAGTCCTGGAAGTGTAAAGGTGCCGTTCGGAAGCATGAGACCGGAGTCGAAGGCGCAGTGATCACCCTCCTCCAAACAGCCGGTATGGGTGACGGTATGTTCCGTTGCGGTGGGATTTTCCCACTGAATTGGAGACCCAGTCGAGACGATGGCGGACTTCGGTACAAAGTAGGGGGAACCACTCTCGATAATGATGGCCGTGTAAGGAGGCGTCGCGGCCGTCGGCCAGGCCGGGAGCAGTCCCAGGATGAGAACCAGGGCTATGAGGAGGCGAGGGGTCATGGGGTCTCCCGTATAGTTTTCTTTCTATACCATAGAGCCGTTTGGATAGAGAAGGATTCGGCGCTGTCCTGCTGCCTATTTTACCATGCCGACGATGAGCCTGCATGGGGGCGAGCCGGCAGGGGGAAGACTGGTTGCAGGAACGGGCTTGTGGCCTCCTTTCAGGGGCGATGGGGGCGGTGAGTTGCAAGACTCCATAAGTTCATGCTAGATGGAGGCCACGTCAGACATCCACTGGATGAGAGAGGAGAATTTCGATGGTGAAGAAGAAACAGTCGGCGAAGAAAGCCCCTGCGAAGGCAACGGCCAAAGCCAAAACCAAGCCCAAAGCAAAACCCGCAGCCAAGAAGGCCGTGAAAAAATCTGCTGCAAAGAAAGTCACGATGAAAACTGCCAAGAAGGCTGCTCCGAAACGTTCTGCGGCGGCATCCAAGCCAGCGCTGAAAAAACCAGCGGTCAAAACGGTCTCAGCCTCGTCGTCCAAGTCCTCGCCTCCAGTCCCCGTTAAGAAGCCCGTGCCATCATTCATGGATGAGGATGAGATCCAGGTTCAGAGGCCCGTATCCTCTCGACCGACGGCGTCTCCGATGCCAAAAGATTCCGATCTTGAGGATGAATTGCTCGATGACGATGTCGATATGGCCGATGACGCCGACGAGACCGATGAAGACGTGGAAGAAGAGCTCACGCTGGACGGGGAAGATGAAGACTCGGATTTCCTCGAAAAACCAGAGAGCCTGCTCGAGGACTCAGACGATTACCACACGCATTGACACCCGCATGGGATGCCAGGTCTCGCCGAGTCGTCCGGCGAGATGAGGCAGGGACTCTATCCCGGTTTCATGGCATTCGTTCTGCCCGTGTTTGATCTTCCTGCTGAATGCCCGCGATGAATTGCCTATGAGTCATTTTTTGTTCGTAGCCGGGGCGTTGCGAGAGCGCACCTCGGAGGAAAGTGCCGAGCTGCAACTCGGGCATGGCCTCTGGGGCCTCTGCACCGGGTTGATTCGGACGAACCTTCAAACCTACCTCGATATCGAGTCTCGTGGGCTGGTGTATGTGCTGAAGGTCGGGCTTTGCGCCGAGTTTCAGATCCTCTCTCCCGTATTAGATTTCTCCGCGCTGGACGCGTTCCTCAGCGATGAGTTGAGAACAGAGGCCAGATTTGGCTTTGTGCGGATCGGCGGCGTACGCCGGTTAGCCTGCCCATCCGCTGTGAGCCAACCCCTCTTGCTGAACGTGTTGCAGATTGCCGATCAGGCCGAACTCTCGCGACGTTTAACCTTGGGCATGCATCGGTTGACGCAAGCGGAGTATGACGCAATCATGCAAGTCGCCACAGCTTAGCATCCTGCCCTAGATTCGCTGGCCTGTCATGAGCTGATACGCCTCATCGATTGTGTCGACCTCTTTCACCGTCACATTGAGCTGAAGTCCTAATTCATTCAGGTTCCATTGCGCGTCATACATCTGTCCGCGCGGAACAAGCACGGTACGAAACCCCTCTCGTGCCGCAGCCCGAATCTTATCCGGGATACTGCCCACTAGGCCGATCTGTCCTCCTGGCTCAATGGTTCCGGTCAAGGCCATACCTCGCTGAATGCGGTCGCCCTTGAATAGAGCGATGAATCCGACTGCCATCGCTGCGCCGGCGCTTGGTCCGTCGCTGCCGGTGGGCCGATAGGCGACCCCTTGCACCGAGACGGTTCCACTATGTTGGACCGAGGGGGTCCGTTCGACGGCATAGTTAAACGCCTGAGCCATGGCGCCTAAATGGACATCGCCCAGCCGCACGCCGGCAAGGAGCCATTGCAGTCGAATGGGATTCGGGTCTGGCTTTTTATCCCACCACATCATGAGGACTTCAAATACGCCGAGATTATTTTGATGAATCGCCGCCAAGACCGGGAGCTCAATGATCGTATCCGCATGGACGGAGACCGGGGTTCCAGAGAGAAGGGTGAGGACTAACGTACAAATGACGGCAAGATGACGTGGCATCGTGAGGCTCCTTCGTGGAAGGTAACGTCGAGCGGCGAGCGATGAACGATGATGCGAGGCACGATGGTTCCTTCAGCGTTCCGCAGTTCTCGTTCAGCGCTGTTCGTCCTCGAAAGTGTAGCAATTTCTGTTGGACCGTACAGTCATTCAGCGGTTCTTGTCTTGCGTTGGGCCGTGGCATTCCGTATAAGGGCCTGCATGATGAATCGGATAGGTGCAGGGATCATATTGGCAGGAATGGCTCTTTTCTGGCTGCCGATCGGTGCGGTGGGGTCAAGCTGTTCGGTGGAGCAGTCTGCTTCAGGGCCAGGCGCGGCGTTTACGCTTCACCTGGGGGCGGACTGCAGGGAATCGGAGCGAGAGGCGCGAGCGGTGGATGCGACGCAGTTGCTCCAGGCGCTCAAGGAGGGGAAGGGCATCGATCTCTCAGGGGTGGTGGTACGCGGCGACCTGTCGCTGGATACATTGCCCGTCGGTCCATTGCCGTCCGAGCTTGAGGGCATGAAGGAACTGCAGGGGCGAGAGGTTCGCGTGATTGCCGGTTCCGTGACGATCCTCAATTCGGTGGTGCGCGGAGCGATCAGGCATCAATCGAGGCAAGGGCTGCTGGTGGTGAAGGGGCCTGTGACGCTCAGCGGGACCAAGTTCGAGCAGATCGTGGATCTCTCACAGTCTCTGTTCGCGCAGCCTGTGACGCTGTCCGGTGCGGTGTTCTTGCACGAGAGCTATTTTGTGCAGGGCCGATTTCTGCGCGACGTCTTTGCGGAGAAAACGGCCTTTGGTCCCCATACGAGATTCCATCGATCTGTCTTTCGCGGGCCGGTGACATTCCAGCAATCGGGATTCAATGGGCTGGTGGAGTTCTTGGAAGTGGTCTTCGAGAAGGATGTCAATCTGTCACGGACCTATTTCAAGTTGGGCACCGGGTTTTCCGGAAGCCGGTTCAAGGGGCTGGCGGATTTCTCCGAAGCGACATTCGACCGGGAGGCATTTTTTACGTTTACCCAGTTTGACGGGGACGCCTATTTCCGCCGGGCGACGTTCCGATCGACTGCGGACTTTTCCGATGCAACGTTCAAAGGGCGAGAGGACTTTTCCAAAGTCTTTTTCGAGCAGGGGCCGCTGTTTACCCGAGCGACCAGATCGGCATCCGGGCAGGCCCCCCTGGGGCTCGAAAATCAGACCGTGCAGTATGCCATCATTCTCTCCCTCCTCATTTTCAGTGCCATGCTGATCGCCTATTTGATTCGTTCGCGGTGAAGCGCGGTTTATCACTGCGACCACTACTAATAGATGGAGGCTTGCTCCTCTCCCCCCAAAGCTGGTATAAGTCCGCTTGTGGATAACCACTCAGACGACACAGAACAAACCGAACTGCCCTATCAGGTTCACATCGAGAACTTTGAGGGGCCTCTCGATCTCCTGCTCCATCTGATTAAGAAGAGCGAGATCAATATCTATGACATTCCCATCCACCTGATTGCCCAGCAATACCTCACCTATATTGAGGCGATGGAAGACCTCAATCTGACGGTTGCAGGGGAGTTTCTCGTCATGGCGGCGACCCTGATTCAGATTAAATCCAAGATGCTGCTTCCGGTCGATGAGACGGTGGTTGACGAGGAAGATGGGCCAGATCCCCGTGAGGAATTGGTGCGGCGCTTGCTCGAGTATAAACAGTTCAAAGAGGCCGCCAATCAGTTGGATGAGCACGAGCGGTTGTGGCGGGAAATCTATAGCCGTGAACAGAGCCCGACGGTCGAATTGAAGTCGGATGAGTCGCTGATGGTCGATGTCAGCTTGTTCGATCTCGTGGATGCGTTGCAGGAGATTTTGAATCGCAATCCCGGCAAGACCTTCATGGATATCCTGCCAGATAATTTGACGGTTCGAGATCGGATGAATTCGATTTTAGAAATGTTGGAAGGGCAGGAATCGGTAAATTTCATCGACCTCTTTGAACCGTCCTGTCATCGGCTGGTGATCATCGTCACATTTTTGGCCCTGCTGGAGCTGATGAAGCTTCGAACGGCCCGGATATTCCAGGCGGAGCATTTTGGACCGATCCTCGTGTCTCGCGCCTTTTCACTCGTGCCAGATCCGGCAGAATTAGATGATGCTGAATGGAGGGGAGCATGAGCTCAACCGTGGAGCAGGAAACAGACGACGTGATTCCGACAGAGAACGAGCTGGTTTTAGAGGTTGTCGAGGTGCGAGAGCCGGAAGCTGAGCCGCAGGAGGCCGGCGTCGAGTCGATGAGCAGCCAGCCAGAGGCTATCGACGCGCGAGAACTCAAAGCCATTCTAGAGGCGGTCTTGTTCGTGTCGCCCGAACCGGTGCCGGTGGCACGGCTGATGTCGATCCTAGGGTCAGTTTCGAAAGCCGAAGTGGTTCATGCGTTGGATACGCTCACGTATGACTTGGATCAGGAAGGGCGCGGCATTCAGCTGGTGCAGGTTGCGGGTGGGTATCGGCTGGTGACGAAGCAGGAGTATGGGCCCTGGTTGAAGCGGATGGATAAAGCCAAAACGGCGCAAAAGCTCTCCCGCTCCGCGCTCGAATCCCTGGCCATTATCGCATATAAGCAGCCGCTCGTACGGTCCGAGATCGAAGAGATTCGTGGCGTGGAAACGTCCGGCGTGTTGCGCACCCTGTGCGAGCGCAAGCTGGTGCGGATCGTCGGACGAAAAGAGGTGCCAGGCCGGCCCATCATGTACGGCACCACCAAGTTCTTCCTTGAGCATTTCGGGTTACAAGACTTGACCCAGCTTCCGCCGTTGCGTGAGTTCAAAGAATTGGGCGAGTCCGAGCAGGCACTCCTGCCGATTGAGCACGAGTCTCTGTTATCAGTCGAGACGTCAGAGCCGTCCTATTCCGAAGACCTTCCTGTCACGAGTGATCTTATGGAAGGTGAGGCGGTATTGGCCTTTGATGTGGAGACCGACGAGACGGTACTTGAAGCGTCGGTCGAAGAGCCGGTCGAGCAGGCGTAACAGGCTGCTCGAAAATTCCGCCAGCGTCTTGTTCGCGTGCGAAGCGCGAGATAACCGAGAAACGCGTGATCAGAGGTTCGAAGTTCTAGAATCCTCGGACTTAGAATCGTGACTCCCGTCCCTCTTGTTTTCCCATTCCCTTCCCTTCAATCCCCACATCTTTTCAAAAACGGGAGCCTGAGTGTTCCTTTGCGAGGTCGCGTGTTGCGCGAGCGGCAAAAGGCGCTCAGAGCCCCGTTGACTCCCCGCAAGCCGCTTTGTTAGACTTCCCGTTCTCAATCTAAGTTGTTGAAAGAGGCGAAGTTCTTCGATTTCACCCGGTCCTGTCACACGAGGCACCACCAATGATTAAAGCATGGCTATTCGACGAGATGTTTCGGTTTGATCGAACGCATCTGACCATCGAAGAAATTCAGGGGGAATGGGGTGCCGGTGATTCGATCGCCGAAGAAGAAGAACTCCCTCCGGCTCCGGCGAACGTGGCCGCAAAATCGGGGAATGGCCGAGTGACCATTACCTGGGATTCCGTTCCCGATGCCATGTACTACAATCTCTATTTCAAGACGACCAAGGGCGTGATGATCAAGTTCTCAGACCTCACGCGTCCGATTGCCGGCGACGATGACTTCAAAGCCGTCATTGGGGTGACGAAAGAGAATGGTACCTGTGTGGAAGGCATTCAGAGTCCGTTTGTCCATGACGATCTGGCCAACGGGACTTGTTATTACTATGTGGTGACCGTCGTCACGCAAAAGGGGGAGAGCCTCGAGTCGAAAGAGGTCATGGCGATTCCCTCGCCCTATCTGTTGGCCATGAGTATCGGGCGGGAAGGCGTGGATGACGGGGAGTTCAGCTCGCCCACGGGAATTACGCTCGACAAAGACGGCAATATCTACGTGGCCGATACCGATAACCATTCGATTCAGAAACTCGATAAAACCGGAAAGTTTCTCGCGCGTTGGGGCGGCGATCCCTCTTCACAGGAAGGGAGCTTCTACTATCCACGTGGGTTGGCTGTCGGGCCGAACGACGTCTTGTATATCGCAGACAGCGGCAATAACCGCATCCAGAAATTCGACCTCGACGGCAATGTGATGCAGGCCTGGGGCAAGTTCGGGTTTGCCTGGCGCGGGGCGGATCTGGGCCGGTTCGACGTGCCCTGGGGATTGGCAACGGACGCCGAGGGGAACCTCTATGTCTCCGACACGAGCAACGCGCGGATTCAGAAGTTTACGTCTGATGGACAGGCCCTGCTCAAGTGGGGTCGTGACGGCAGCTTCGATGGCGCCTTCTTTTTCCCACGCGGCGTAGCCGTCGACTTTGTCGGCAACATTTTCGTGGCGGATGAAAGCAACAATCGTATTCAGAAGTTCGATGCTCGTGGGAGCTTTCTGGCCAAATGGGGCCGTGAGGGCGCAGGGCCGGGGCAGTTCAAGTCCCCCTGGGGCATTGCCTGCGATGCGCTCGGCAATGTCTATGTGGTCGACACCGGGAACCACCGCATTCAGAAGTTTGATGGCAACGGGACGTTTCTCTGTGCCTGGGGTAATCGCGGACGGGCAGAGTCGCAGCTGAATTATCCGTACGGGATCGCGGTCGATAAAGAGGGCGCGGTCTACGTGGTCGACAGCGGCAATGGCCGCATCCTCAAGTATGTGCCGACGGAGGAAGAGATTAATCGCGGGAAGGACGCCGCAGCCATCAGTCAGGTCCCGAGCGAGACGCCGCCGCCCTACAGTGTGGCAGTCAAAGCCGGCGATACGGAAGCCTTCCTGAGTTGGATGGAGGTCCCTGGCGCCCAATCCTACAACCTGTACTTTAATACCATTCCGGAGCTCACGACGCAGACGGCGACAAAAGTTGAAGGTGTGACGAACCCCTATGCGCACACCGGGCTCTCGAACGATACCCCCTATTATTATGCCGTGACCGCCGTGTTCGAGACCGGTGCTGAAAGTGCGTTGTCGAGCGAAGTTGCGGTCACGCCGGTCCTCATCGATATCACGGCGCCGCAAAATCCCTATGCCGTGATCAACCATGGCGCGTTCATGACGAATACGCCGGAAGTCATCGTCACGATTTCAGCGAACGATGTCGATACCGGAGTGGCGGCCTACTTTATCTCCGAGGCGCCGATGACCCCCATGGCGGGGACACCGGGATGGGTCGATGTGACGCCGGCCACCAAATTCGGCGCAACGATTCAGTTTATTTTGTCGCTGGGAGACGGACAGAAAGCGATCTACGTCTGGTTTAAGGATTTGGGCGGAAACGTCTCAACCCCTGCCAGCACGACGATTTTGGTCAATACGTCAGGGTACCTGTGCGTGGCCGAATGGGGCCGGACGGGCCGTGGTGCGTCGTTGTTGCATGGCGGCGAATTTATGGCTCCGGTCTATGGCATGTGCGCCGATCAGCAAGGGTCGTTGTTCGTGGTCGATAACGGCAACAACCGCATTCAGAAATTCGACAATGCCGGAAACTTCATCATTCTCTGGGGTAACTTCGGTTCGGCCAATTCGAACTTCCACAATCCGACCGGCATTGCCTGCGATGGCAAGGGCGACGTGTGGGTCGTCGATACGAACAATCATCGTGTTCAGAAGTTCGACGGGAAGCTCGGCGGCTATCTCATGAAGTTCGGGTCGCGTGGAAACGGCGAAGGGCAGTTCAACTCCCCCTGGGGTATCGCAGTCGATCGGGTACGCGGGTATGTCTACGTGGTCGACAGCGCCAACTTCCGTGTGCAGAAGTTCGATATGAACGGCGAGTTCATCATGTCCTGGGGCAGCTTCGGGAACGGAGATGGACAGTTTTACTTCCCGCGCGGTGTGGCGGTGGATCAGGCCGATGGATTTGTGTATGTCGTCGACATGGGAAACCACCGGATTCAGAAGTTCGATACCAGCACCAACGTGTTGCCGCAGTTGCTGACCAAATGGGGCGGGAGCTCTGAGCCGGGCCATGCCAGCAGCCCGCTGGCGCAAGAGGCCGGTCAGTTGCGGTCTCCCTGGGGTATTACGGTCGATGGCGCCGGTGATGTGTATGTGACGGACACGGGCAACCATCGCATCGAGAAGTTCGATAAAGAAGGCAATTTTATCACCCAGTGGGGCGGGTTCGGGAACGGTAAAGGGCAATTCAACTTTCCTTACGGCCTCGCGGTCGATGTCAGAGGCAGTGTGTTTGTCGTCGATAGCGGAAATACCAGAGTCGAACAGTTCATGCCGGCCGACGAGGGGAGTGAACGGCTCCAGGAAGATGCCGAAAGCGTGGCTGAAATCGAAAATGCACAAGTGACAGGGGTCGCATCGAAGAAGTCATAAGCGCCGCTACAAGGATTGCTGGCAGGTTGCGAGATGCTCAACATGGCCGTCCGGCAAGACCGCAGCGAGTAAAGAAGCGAGCCGTACCCTTAAGATACGTTGGGGTTTGAGCGATGCGACCGGCCTGCGCGAAGCCGCGTCGGCGAAGGCAGAGAACGACTCCGGCAAGCTTTTTCAGCATTCCGCCAGTGAAGGGAAGTCATGCTCGATAAAGAACCACGCTTAGGATTGACCTACGACGACGTCGTGTTGATTCCGGCCAAGTCTCAGATCCTGCCGAGTGAGGTCGACATGCGGACGATGCTCACGCGGCATATCAAGATCAACGTTCCCATTATCAGTTCGGCGATGGATACCGTGACCGAGTCCCGTCTGGCCATTGCCATGGCCCGCGAAGGTGGTATTGGGATTATTCATCGCGTATTGTCGCCGACGGATCAGGCGACGGAAGTGGACCGCGTCAAGAAATCAGAGAGCGGGATGATTCTCGATCCGATTACGATTTCGCCCGATCAAACGATTCGCGATGCCCACGGCTTGATGGCCAAATACCGGATCTCAGGTATTCCCGTGACGAAGGATAAAAAGCTGGTGGGTATTCTCACGAATCGCGATCTGCGGTTTGAAACCAGAATGGACCTGAAGGTCTCGCAAGTGATGAAGCGGGATAAGCTGATCACGGCACCCGAAGGGACGAGTTTGGAAAAAGCTCGCGAGGTGCTGCACGAGCATCGGATCGAGAAGCTCCCCGTCGTCAATAAACATTTCGAGCTCAAGGGGCTCATTACGATCAAAGACATCGAAAAGCGTATCCTCTACCCCAATTCCTGCAAGGACGGACATGGCCGACTCTGCGTGGGTGCGGCTGTCGGAGTGGGGCCGGATACGCCAGATCGTGTGGCGCGGCTCAAGAAGGCAGGGGTGGATGTGATCGTGGTCGATACCGCTCACGGGCATTCCCGGTCAGTGCTCGATACGGTCAAGATGATTAAGCGAAAGTATCCGGACCTTGAACTGATTGCCGGGAATATTGCGACTGCCGAGGCGGCCAAGGATCTTCTTCGTGCCGGTGTCGATGCTGTCAAGGTGGGCGTGGGGCCTGGTTCCATCTGCACCACCCGCATCGTGTCGGGCGCCGGGATGCCGCAGTTGACGGCAATTGCCGACTGCGCAAAAGTTCTCGCAGGCACAGGGGTTCCGATTATTGCCGATGGCGGGATCAAGTTTTCAGGCGATATCACCAAGGCCTTAGCAGCCGGTGCCTCCTCGGTGATGCTCGGTGGACTCTTGGCTGGCACGGATGAGTCGCCTGGTGAAACCGAACTCTATCAAGCCGGGACCTATAAGGTGTACCGAGGCATGGGTTCAATCGGCGCGATGGAGCGTGGCGGCGGAGATCGGTACGGCCAAGGCGGCCGTCCGGTGCAGAAGCTGGTCCCGGAAGGGATTGAAGGCCGTGTGCCGTATAAGGGGAAGCTCTCGGCTGTTATCTATCAATTGATCGGCGGCGTGAAGTCCGGCATGGGCTACTGCGGGTGTAAGACGATTTCTGACCTCCAACAGAAAGCCCAGTTTATCCGGCAGACGGTTGCTGGTCTCCGAGAAAGTCATGTGCACGATGTGATTATCACCAAGGAAGCGCCGAATTATCGGACGGATTGGGAGTGAGCGAAGGCGATCAACTCTCAGTCGTCAGCTTTCAGCAAGACACGAATCATTCCCACCTCGGTTCAGATCTTGTCTTAAGCCTGTTTCGGCTATCCTGTCCAATCGGTTGCTGAGTGCTGACCGCTGAAAGCTAACAATATGGAACTCTGGCACAATAGAATCCTGGTTCTCGACTTCGGGTCGCAATATACCCAGCTGATTGCGCGACGCATCCGCGAGGCGCATGTCTATTCCCAGATCTTGCCCTGTACCGCTTCCATGGCGACGATTCTCGCCTATCGTCCGCAAGGCATCGTGTTATCCGGTGGCCCCTCCAGCGTGTATGAGAAGAAGGCGCCGAGCGTCTCCAAGGAACTGTTCGACCTCGGGATTCCCATTCTCGGCATTTGTTATGGCATGCAGCTGGTGACGCACCTCTCCGGCGGAGAGGTGGCCAAGTCCAAGCATCGGGAATATGGTCGTGCCGATCTGACGATCGACGACAAGAGCGATCTCTTCAAGGGCATCGGCACAAACGGGTCGACCGTTGTCTGGATGTCGCATGGGGATCGTATCGAACGGATGCCGCCTGGCTTCCGGTCGATTGCCCATACGGCGAATTCTCCGATTGCTGCGATGAAACGCGACGACCAGAAGCGTCGGATCTATTGCCTGCAGTTTCATCCGGAAGTGGTGCATACGCCTGAAGGGACGACGTTGCTTCGTAATTTCGTCTATGAGATATGCGGCTGTAAGCCGACGTGGACGATGGAGTCCTATGTGGAGACGGCGGTGCAGCAGATTCGCGAGCAGGTCGGTAAGGAGCGGGTGATCTGTGCCTTGAGCGGAGGCGTCGACTCTTCTGTGGCGGCGGCATTGACGCATCGCGCGATCGGTGATCAGCTCACCTGCATTTTCGTCGACAATGGCCTGCTTCGGACGGGAGAGAAGGAGCAGGTCAAACAAACGTTTGCGAAACAGCTCCACCTGAACTTGCGCATGATCGATGCGTCCGATTCGTTCTTGGCCAAGCTCAAAGGGGTGATCGATCCCGAGCGTAAGAGGAAAATTATCGGGAAACAGTTCATCGAACAATTCGATGCGGAAGCGAAGAGGAAATCTGGCGGGGTGAAGTTTCTCGTTCAAGGCACGCTCTATCCCGATGTGATCGAAAGTGTGAGCTTCAAGGGGCCGTCGGCCACCATCAAGACGCACCACAATGTCGGCGGGTTACCGGCGCGGATGAAGTTGAAGCTGATCGAGCCGTTACGCGAACTGTTCAAGGATGAAGTCCGGGTATTGGGGAAGGAATTGGGCCTTCCCGATGAAATCGTGTGGCGGCAGCCTTTCCCGGGACCCGGTCTGGCGATCCGGGTGCTCGGCGCTGTGACGAAGGAGCGACTGACGATCCTTCGAGCGGCCGAGTCCATTCTCGATCAGGAAATTCGCGCTGCCGGTTTGTATCGGGAGATTTGGCAATCGCTCGCCGTACTTCTGCCGATTAGGACGGTGGGCGTCATGGGCGATCAACGGACCTACGAGCATGTCATTGCGCTTCGTGCCGTGACCAGCTTGGATGGCATGACGGCCGATTGGGCCAAGATTCCGAATGACGTATTGGGTAAGATCTCGAACCGGATCATCAACGAAGTGAAGGGTGTGAACCGGGTGGTTTACGACATCAGTTCGAAACCGCCGGCCACAATTGAATGGGAGTAACGCAGGAATGAGTGACGAGTGATCAGTGACGAGTCGGATACCAGTCCGATGATGCACCCATCACCCATCACATCTCACTGATCACGCACTATGGAAGTTAGATTACAGAAAATCATTGCCGGATCAGGACTCGCTTCAAGACGGAAGGCCGAGGAATGGATTGCCGCCGGGCGCGTGACCGTCAACGGTAAAGTGGTGACGGAACTCGGCACCAAGGTCGATCCGGAGCGCGCCCATATTAAAGTGGACGGCAAGCACCTGAGCTCCGCTCAGCCGTACGTGTATCTATTGCTGAATAAGCCCAAGAATGTGATGTCGACATTGAACGATCCGGGAGGTCGTCCGACGGTGAAGGATTATCTCAGGGGAATTTCGGTGCGGGTGTTTCCCGTCGGCCGCTTGGACTTCGATAGCGAAGGGTTGATGCTGTTGACCAATCACGGCGATTTGGCGCAGACGCTGCTCCATCCCCGTTACCATGTGCCGAAGACCTATCTCATCAAGGTGAAGCAGGTGGTGACGGATGACCATATCCGGCAGTTAGAGCAGGGTGTGCAGTTGGAAGACGGCATGACCGGTCCGGCCGTGGTGAAGAAGGTGAAAAAAGCCAAGTTGAATTCCTGGCTGGAGATTACGATCCGCGAAGGGCGCCAACATCAAGTGAAACGGATGATGGAGGCAGTCGGTCATCCGGTCTTGAAGCTCACGAGAATTAAGATGGGGCCGTTGTCGTTGGGCGATTTGGGGGCCGGAGAGTTTCGGTACCTGACCGACCGTGAAGCGAACGCCCTGCGCGAGCTCGCCGAGCATAAGCTCGCCACGGAAGAGGCTGCAGAAAAACAGGTTCCCAGACCGAAGAAGCGGATCAGTCGGGTTGGGTGGGCTCGTTCGAAGAAAGCGAAGGTCGTATGAAGGTCAGAACTCATCGGTGCGGCGAACTTACCAAAGCCGCAGTCGGGCAAACCGTCGTCTTAAACGGGTGGGTGCAGCGGCGGCGCGACCATGGCGTCGTGCTGTTCATCGACTTGCGCGATCGAACCGGGTTGACGCAGGTGGTGTTCAACGCCGAGCGAAATGCCGCTATGCACCAAGCGTCCCATGCGTTACGGAGCGAATGCGTCGTGTCGGTGACCGGTCAAGTGATGGCCCGTCCCGACGAGTCGAAGAATCCCAACCTGCCGACGGGCGAGATCGAAGTCTTCGTGGATGCCATTGAGATTCTGAACGAGTCGAAGACGCCGCCGTTCATGATCGAAGACGAGGCCGAAGTGACCGAGTCGATCCGGCTGAAGTACCGCTACCTGGATCTCCGTCGTCCGAAGATGCAGAAACTCTTAACCATCCGGCACAACATCATGCAGGCCGTCCGCGGCTTCCTGAACGCAGAAGGCTTCCTTGAGGTCGAAACGCCGATTTTGACCAAGAGTACGCCGGAAGGCGCGCGGGACTATCTAGTGCCAAGCCGGGTGAATCCCGGTCAGTTCTATGCGCTGCCTCAATCGCCGCAGCTCTTCAAGCAAGTGCTCATGGTCAGTGGCGTCGATCGCTATTATCAGATCGCGCGCTGCTTCCGCGACGAGGATTTACGCAACGACCGGCAGCCGGAGTTTACCCAGATCGACCTCGAGATGTCGTTCGTCGATCGGCTGGATGTCATGAGCTTGATGGAGCAGATGATCGTCACCGTGTTTCGTGACGCGGGCGGCGTGCAGTTGCCGACTCCATTTCCGCGCATGACCTATGCCGAGGCGATGGGACGTTATGGCTCGGACAAACCGGATTTGCGTTTCGACATGCCGCTGCATGATGTGACGGCTTTTGCGGCCTCCAGCGATTTCAAAGTGTTCAAGGAGGCGGCGACCAAGGGCGGGATCGTGAAGGCCTTGATCGTCAAAGGCGGCGCAGCCACTCCTCGGAGCAGGATCGATGCGCTCGGTGAGATGGCCAAGACGTTCGGCGCCAAGGGGCTGGCCTGGTTGAAGATCACCCCCGAAGGGCAGCTGGAGTCTGTCATCGCCAAGTTTTTGGATGCCAAGGCCTTCGCAGCGGCCCTTCCTGAGGCCAAGCCTGGTGATTTAGTTCTCTTCGGTGCCGACAAGGCAGCCATTGTCCATGACGTGTTAGGTCGCATCAGGCTTTCGCTCGGTGAAGAGTTGAAGCTGATCGATACCACAGCCTGGAAGCCTGTCTGGGTGACCGAGTTCCCCTTGCTGGACTATTCACCGGAAGAGAAGCGGTATATTTTCATGCATAACCCGTTCGCCGCACCGATGGACGAGGATCTGGCTTTCCTGGATTCAGAGCCGCTCAAAGTACGGGCGAAGGCGTACGACATGGTGCTTAACGGCAGCGAAATCGGTGGCGGGAGTATCCGGAACCATCGGAGCGATATCCAGCTGCGCATTCTCGATCTGCTCGGCATCAACAAGGAGCAGTCGCAGGCGAAGTTCGGGTTCTTGCTCGATGCGCTCGAATTTGGCGCGCCTCCGCACGGCGGGATTGCCTTCGGGCTCGATCGGCTGATCATGTTGTTGGGACATGCCGACTCGATCCGCGACGTGATCGCATTTCCAAAAACGCAACGGGCCCAATGTCCGCTGACCGATGCCCCCTCAGCCGTCGGCACCGATCAACTAAAGGAATTGCGCATCAAGCTCGACCTCGTCGATTAGGGAGGAGTCATCCGTCCCATGGCAGGCAATTCGTTCGGTCACATCTTCACCGTCACGTCATTCGGCGAGAGCCATGGTCCCGCGATCGGCTGTGTCGTGGATGGCTGCCCGCCTGGCATGGCTCTTTCGGTCGATGACATTCAACTAGATCTCGACCGGCGCAAGCCCGGCACCTCACGCCATGTCACGCAACGGCAGGAATCCGACCGCGTTGAAATCCTCTCCGGCGTCTTTGAAGGCAAGACCACCGGCACTCCGATCGCGCTGCTGATTCGAAACGAAGATGCCCGCAGCAAGGACTACGGCAATCTGATCGATACCTTTCGCCCCGGTCACGCAGACTACACCTATTGGCAGAAGTACGGGATTCGCGATCATCGTGGCGGGGGGAGATCCTCTGCTCGTGAAACGGCTGTGCGAGTGGCGGCAGCGGCGATTGCGAAGAAATGGCTCAACGAAACGTATGGCGTCGTGGTCCGCGGCTACCTCAGCCAACTTGGACCGCATGAAGTGCCGTTCAAGAGCTGGGATGCGGTGGGTGACAATCCGTTTTTTGTGGCTGACCTTGCCGCAGTGGCGAAGCTTGAGTCCTTCATGGACGAGCTGCGCAAGGCCGGAGACTCCATCGGCGCGAGAATTACGACAGTCGCCGAGCATGTACCCGTCGGCTGGGGCGCACCGGTCTATGCCAAGCTGGATTCAGATTTGGCCGCGGCCATGATGACCATCAATGCCGTGAAGGCCGTGGAAATTGGCGCGGGGTTTGGCTCAGTCACGCAGCGGGGCTCGGAGCATGGCGACGAACTGACCCCGGAAGGGTTTGTGACGAATCATGCCGGCGGTATCCTCGGCGGTATTTCCACGGGGCAGGATGTGGTGGTGACGATCGGGATCAAGCCGACGTCGAGTATTCGTGTGCCCCGCCGCTCTATCGACAAGCAGGGGAATGCCGTGACGGTCCAGACCAATGGCCGCCATGATCCCTGTGTCGGCATCAGAGCCACACCGATTGCCGAAGCCATGGTGGCGCTGGTGCTCATGGATCATGCCCTCCTGCATCGCGCGCAGAACGCCGATGTGAAGACGGCGACGCCAAAGATTTCCGGTTCTTCGAAGTAGAGCGTTTCTTCCACGAATAAGACATCCACTGCGAAGATCAATCCGGACCCTGCCGAAGCGTAATCTTGGTATGCATACATATTCCCTGTCTCCAGCAGGATGCTGAAAAAGTCCACCAGCGGCGTTCTCGCTTCACGAAGAGGCTCAACGTACCAACCAGTACGCCTCGCCTCTTCGCTCGCTGCGGCCTTGCTGGACGGCCTTTTTGAGCATCCTGTGGTTGTTCTGGTCGCGGTGCCACTCCGAGTATCTTGGCCATTCTTTCGCGTGCACCGAGCTTTTCCGCAGCCTGCTAGGGTAACATGACCGACATCCAAGGTATTGTTACGCCTCACGAGGAGAGTAGACGATGATGGAAATCTATACGGATGGCGCCTGTAGCGGGAATCCAGGGCCTGGAGGCTGGGGCGCGTTGATCCGTATCGGCGATGCTGAAACGGAGCTCTGCGGCGGGGAGCCGGCGACGACGAACAACCGCATGGAGCTGCTTGCGGTAATCGAGGCCTTGCAGTCGCTCACTGAGCCGGTGGAAGCGCAGGTCTACACCGATTCGCAGTATGTGCAAAAGGGCATCAGCGAATGGATCCACAACTGGAAGCGACGGGGCTGGAAAACGGCGAGCAAAGAGCCGGTCAAGAATGAAGATTTGTGGCGCCGTCTGGATCTATTGTCGTCCGGCCACACGATTGAATGGCGCTGGGTTAGAGGCCATAACGGCCACCCGGACAACGAGCGAGTGGATGCATTGGCTCGTGCCGGCCTGGAGAAGTCACGCCGCGCTGGCAAGGCGGTCGGTGGTCCGGTCGAACGGTAGGGTCCTGTTACGCTGGTATGCGAGATAGGTTAGGCGTTGACCTCCAAGTGTTTCTCCATGACGAACTCACCTCCAATTCTCGACATTCAGCATGCGACAGTCTATCGGGGTGACACCTGTGTCTTCAGCGATTTTTCGTTGTCGCTTCAAGCTGGTGAGCATGTCGCCATCCTCGGTCCCAACGGGGCAGGCAAATCAACCCTCTTGAAATTGCTGGCGGGAGAAGTCCATCCCTTCCCGCATGATGAAACCCATATCCGGTTATTTGGCGAAGAACAGTGGAATGTCTGGGACGTCCGCAAGCGCTTAGGGATGGTGTCCCATGACCTTCAACGTCAATACATGGACCAAGTGACCGGTCTGAAAGTGATTCTGTCCGGTTTCTACGCCAGCATCGGCATCTATGGTCATCAAAACTTTAGCTATGCGCAGATCGTCATGGCAGACAAGATGTTGGAGGAGATGGGGGCCAGTTCATTGCGGGAGCGACGATTCGGAGAGATGTCCACAGGCGAGCAGCGACGCTGCCTGCTGGGCCGTGCGCTGGTGCATGACCCGACGGCGTTAGTGCTGGATGAACCCACCAGTGGCCTCGATCTGACGGCGACGTTCCACTATTTAGATCTCGTTCGCTCCCATATACAAAAGGGGAAAACGCTCTTGCTGGTGACCCATCACATCCATGAGATTCCGCCTGAAGTGGAGCGTGTGGTGCTATTAAAGCAAGGGAAGATTCTGCAGGACGGTGAGAAACGTGCTGTTCTCACAGAAGGCAACCTCAGTATGTTGTTCGGCTGCCCGGTATCGTTGGCTCAGGCCAATGGCTGGTATCAAGCTCTGCCAGGGCATAGCGCACCACACTGAAATTTTTCATCCTCCTCCAAGGGTGACCGTAAAGGTCAAATCTGCATCGATGCGCCGCACTTTGACGGCGACTTTCTGTCCCGGCGTCGTTCGTTCGATGAGATAGTTTTTCAGATGGGCGGCATCGTTGATCTCAGTGCCTTCGATGGCAATGATGATGTCGTGCTTCTGAATGCCGGCTCCTTTGGCCGGTTCAGACACGTCCTTCACCGCCATGCGCCACTTGGTGCCGTCCTTCACGGGCATCATGTGAATACCCATCTTTGAGAAAGTCATGGGTTTGCCTTCCAGGGCTGCGTTCACGATTCGGTTGGCCAGAATCGCCGGAATGGCAAAGGCCATGCGGCTGCAGCGCGCGGTGGAATCGTCTCGTTCGGTTTGGATGATGGCATGCATGATCCCGACCACGTCTCCCTTGTCATTGAAGAGCCCGCCACCGGAATTGCCGCTGCAGGCGGCCACGTCGGCCTGGATCAACCTGGTGTCCACCGTTTGGAGGAAGGTGTTCGTATTGCCCAAGTGGCCGAAGGACATGGTCGGGCCCCAGCCCATCGGATAGCCGACGGTGAAGACTTCCTGGCCTGGCAGCACGTCACCGGAGGCGAATGAGGTCGTGGCTCGAAGCTTGGCGCGGTGGGCTTCTGCGATGCGATAGACCACGACGTCCATGAAGGCGCTGTCTCCAACCAGGTCGGCCGGGAGTTCGTGGAGATCGGTGGTCAGGATATGGATCTGCTTCTGAATGACGGGTCCGGTGGTGACATCTTGTTTTTCTGCTGCGTGCCGGGCGGTGACGATGTAGCCGTCGCGCAGGTGAAATCCGGTTCCGCGGACAAGTATCTTTCCTGGTTTGTCGGGGCTGCGTTGATCCTGCGTATCTTCGAGAATGCCGACGGTCGAAAACTTGGCGCGGTCAAGCGCTGTGGGTGCAATCTCGGCCTGTGCTGGAACTGTGACGCCGAATAGGGGAAGCGCGAGCAGGCACAGAGTCCAGTTGCGTATAGAAGAATGTCTGCTACACATGTCGTGCATGGAAGATCCTTTCGTAAGAAAGTCCGGTAGACGTACATAGTATAATCCAGAGTGCCTGGCGTGAGGAATGGGTGGCAGGGTAGCTGCGACAAGAGCCGATGTGCATGGTATGGTGTTTTCATACAGGAGAGTCTTATGGCTACAGTGATGGTTCGAATGCAGGCGGTGGGTCTGTTGATGTTGGCTCTCTGCGCGGCCGGTCCTGTTTTGGCCGAAGAGTCGCAGGGGGTGATGGAACGGGTTGAAACGACGGCGAAGCGCGTCGGTCAGAAAATTGAGGATAAGACCAAAGCCGTCGTGAAGAAAGTCGAAGAGAAACATATCGGCGACAAGATCGAACAGAAGCTGAAGAAGGCGGCCAGCAAGACTGCTGAAGGGTTTGAAAAGGCGGGCAAGAAGATCGAGCAGAAACTCAGCAACTAGTGCCCCGCTCCTCCTACTACGAGACGGTCCCGCTCGTTACTTCTTGCGAAACCCGAAAAAAGTCCCGGCTCCTGCCGCTCCGGCGGAGGGAAGATAGCCGGAGAGAAACTGCTTCAGCCCTTCAGCGCCACGCTGGAGAGCGGCCATGCTGTGCATGATCTGTGTCTCAATCGCGCTCCAGTCCAGATCTACCCACCCCGTCCCTTTGAGGACGGCGAGACCGGCGAAGATCCCACCGACGACCAGGGCGGCCATCTTCAAGAATCGACGGAATGCCCATCCGATGAAAAACCCGCCGATGTAGCTGCCACCCAGTTGTGCAAAAACTGGTGAGTCGGCATAGTCGGCGACCCATGCGGCAAGCCCTGCCGCCATCGTGGCGCCTGCCGCTACCACGGAATTTGCGCGCCAGGGCGCATCGGCTAAAAGCGCCGACGCTATTCCCTGAGAGGACGGCTCTGGCTGTTGATCCTGATCGATGTCCATACAATAACGGGGCTACAGGTGACCGCCGGCGAAGGTGTCGCAGGATTTTGGGTCACCGGTTTCCAGGCCCTTTCGGAGCCAAGCCGTGCGTTGTTCTGAGGAGCCGTGGGTCCAGCTTTCCGGTTGTACCTGGCCCCGCGACATTTTTTGGAGTCGGTCGTCTCCGATGGCAGAGGCGGCTCGTAGTCCTTCTTCGAAGTCGCCTGGTTCGATCAGGTTCCGATCGCGTTTGGCATGATGTCCCCATACACCGGCGAAGCAATCGGCTTGCAGTTCCATGCGGACGGACAGCGCGTTGCCTTCTGTTTCTGAGCCTTGCCGCTGAAGCCGATGCACGGTTGCTGCGATGCCCAGCAGGTTTTGGACATGGTGTCCGACTTCATGTGCAATGACGTAGGCCTGTGCAAAATCTCCCGGTGCGCCGAGACGTTGAGACATTTCATTGAAAAATGACAGGTCGAGGTAGAGTCTGTGGTCGCCGGGGCAATAGAAGGGGCCGACGGCTGACGAGCTGGTGCCGCAAGCCGACTGCACCGCGCCGGAAAAGAGCACCATGCGAGGGTTTTCGTACCCCTGTCCAAGCAGTCCAGTCCAGGTCGTTTCTGTATCGGCGAGGACGACCGAGGCGAACTTGCCAAGCTGATCGCTGGGGGCTCCGATGCGGCCTGGCTCAGAGGATGTCGATGACTCCGTCATGTTCTGCACGCCATCGAGCATGTTGAGGAGGGTGAGGGGATTGGTCCCGGTGAAATAGCTGACGGCAAGGACGAGGATGATGCCGCCGATGCCGAGCCCGCCCACGCCTCCGACCCTCGCCGGACTCATTCCGCGGCGGTCTTCGACATTCGTGCTTTCCCGTTGTCCTTCCCAGCGCATAAGGATCTCCTGACTCGTATGAGTCGGTATCGAGCGGACTATTTAGGCCGGTTCTCTTTCCATCGATTGGATGAACTTGTCGGCTTCAGCGATGGAGCGGTTCATGTCCTTGACGAGCTGATCGACATGGGTGTCGACGTTCACCAACTTGCGCTTGATCGCGGCCAGCGCGCGTCTCAACAGTGGTATCTCAGTGAGAGAAATTTAGCCAATTCCTACGCAATGATTCTGAAGACCGATCGCGTGATGCATCATAACCGAAGCAGGGAAGCGGGGGGAAGGCCTCAATCGACGCGTAAGATTAGTGTTTGATTGCACTGAGGGGCCTGGGAGGAGGTGCCCACGCTGGTGAGCACCTCCTGAAAGCCGATGGTTACCGAGAGGCAGACGAACCGGTTTCTACTTGACTGGCAATTTGTTTGAGGTCTTTCGGGTAGAGCACGATTTCGATGCGGCGGTTGGATGAACGGCCTTCTTCCGAGTCGTTTGCCGCGATGGGACGGGTGTCCGCGTAGCCGACGGCAGAGAGGTACTGGCGGTCTACTCCACCCTGATCGATCAGATAATGTACGACGGTCGTGGCCCGCGCCGTGGAGAGTTCCCAGTTGGTCTTAAAGCGGTCTTGTAGTTTTGAACTGATGGGCACATTGTCGGTGTGGCCTTCAATCCTGATCTGTTTGTCCGTGACCGTTTTCAATACATCGGCGACTTGCTTGAGTACTTTGATGCCTGCCGGTTTGACCTGTGCCTGGCCGGAATCGAACAAGACGCGATCGACCATATTGATCGTAAGACGGTCGCGTACCTGCTGAATTGTGATATTCCCCTTCGCGATTTCATCTTGAAGCGACTTGGAGAGTTCCTCCTGTGTACGGGTCAACCGTTTGACTTCCTCTTCTTTCGCCAGCCGTTCTTGTTCCAGCCGAGCCTTGTCCGCTTCTCCGGCTTTCAGCCGCTCGCGTTCCTGCTCCAAACTGGCTGTCAGCTGGGACTTCTGTTGCTGTAGCAGGTCGTGTTCTTTTGCCAGCCGAGCCTTCTCCTCTTCTCCAACTTTCAGCCGTTGGCGCTCCTGTTCTAACGTGGCGGCGAGTTGTGATTGCTCCTGCCGTAGTTGCTCGCGCTCCTTCGCAATGCGGGCTGCGTTGGCTTCGAGTTCAGCCGCGCGCTTTTGGAGTTTGGCAATTTCCCCCTGGGCCGAGGCCGTTCCGCTGGTGAGTTCTTGCTTGTCTTTTTCCAAGGCGCTGACTTGCGCCGATTCGTCCATCAGTTTTTTTTGGAGGGCATCGATCTGTCCCCGTACGTCTCCCAACTCGTTGCCGAGTTGGCCGTTGTCTCTTTCCAGTCCATCAAGTTTTGACTGGAGCGCTCCCGATCGCGCTTCGAGGCCCGCTCGTTCCTTCGCCAGCTCGGCGGCCTGTTGTTCGGCGGCTTTTCGTTGAGTGGCTTCCTGGTCCAGATTCTGTTGCAGCCCGGCTAATTGCTGCTGGAGCTGATCGGCCTGTGCCTGAGATTTTTTCTTGAGCGCGTCCAGGTCTGCGGCTTGCTGGACGGCTATTTTCTTCGCGGCCTCCAGCTCGGTGAGCGTTTTGGTATGGGTCTCCGTGCTCACGCAGCCTCCCACGGCTATCGCACAGAGCATGGCCCATGCAGGGGCCTGAAGCAGCCTGGCTCGATTAGTCAACAGTCGTTGCATGATTTCCTACTGTGAATGATGGCGGACTGAGTCTTGAGGAGGGGAGCAAGCACAATGCCTGATCGTGCGGAATATGCGTAAAGATAACCGCTCATTTCTTATGGAGTTAACGTGGGGATGGTCGCTTGGGGGCAAGTGATCGCCAGAAGACTGAAGCATGGCGCTGCAATCGCTGTAGGGTTTTCCCTGCAATCAGTGAATGTCGATCGCGCGCGCCGATTGATTGAAACGGGGTAGGAATTTGGTTGTGTGTGTACTGAATGCACGGCTGCAGGTGGGGCGCAGCCGTAACTGCGCCCCAGAGCAGAACTTACTTTCCGCCCATGTCCTTCTTCTCGTCCTTCTTCTTATCGTCGTCCGCCTTGCTGCTGGTCGTATCCTTCTTTTCCTTCTGCTCTGCAGGGGTTGGTTCTGCAGCGAAGGTCATGGGAACGCCGAATCCAACGGCCAGAAATGCGGCTAACACCACCATATGTGCAAAACGAGTCATGATAAAACCTCCTTGTGAATATGAAAGTGAAGGATGCACTGCAGGGGGTATAGAGCAAGTGTGGTGCCGGGAGGGGAGCCGTTCCCTATCTGCCATGATTATTCAGCGATTAGGAGCTTCCGGGTATGGAGGGAGATGTCTGGGGAAACTACGTAGCCTCTGAAAATGGAGTATGTCCTGTAGGGAGGTTCCTGCAATCATACAGTTAGGGGAGTTGTAAAAGGGGGAGGAGCATCGTCGCCTGCACGTTGTGCTGTTGAGGATGGTTGACTATAGTAGTCCAAGTCTTCGTTTCGCCTCATGCATATGCCGACCATTCGCACAATTGCCTTCAACAAGCCCTACGGGGTATTGCCCTGCTTTACCGATTCCGAGGGACGGCCGACCTTGGCCGATTACGTCGATTTGCCAGGTGTTTATGCCGCCGGACGTCTCGATCTGGATAGTGAAGGGCTGTTGCTTCTGACGTCCGATGGAACGTTGGCGCACCACATCACAGACCCGCAGCATAAGTTGCCGAAACTGTACCTTGCGCAGGTGGAACGTGTCCCGAATGAGGAAGCGTTGGAACAGTTGCGAAAGGGCGTGCTGCTGAACGGTAAGAACACCAGACCTGCTGAAGCACGGCTGCTGCTGGATGATCCGCAGTTACCCGATCGCCCTGTGCCGATCCGTTTCCGTAAAAATGTGCCGACTGCCTGGGTGGAGATCACGTTACGCGAGGGGTTGAACCGGCAGGTTCGGCGTATGACCGCAGCCGTGGGGCACCCGACTCTGAGACTTGTGCGGGTTGCGATCGGACCGATTCTGCTGGGCGACCTCGAGTCAGGCCAATGGCGGGATCTGACGAATGATGAGATTGTGCAAATCTATTCTATGGCCCGTCACCGTTGAATGCGGAAGGGCTCAATGAGCGGAATGACTACGGGAGTGAGAAGAGGAATTTGTTGTAGGTGTGAGTGGAGGCCTCGGCAAGTTCGTTAATGAATAGCAGTCTTGGTTGTGGCAGACTGAACAGGAGGGTGAGAATTGTTCAGATTCTCCTCAGGCCATTCAGGGAGGTACAGCATGGGGTGTGACATGAGAGGGGCGAGGAGGGCGTTGGCACTCGGGCTCGCCCTTGGATGGGCGACGATATTAGCGGTGGTGGCCGAAGGCGCGAATCACGGGCCCTTGCCTTTTACAGAATTGCGGCAGATCAAGAAATTTGTGTCTATGGAGGTGCAGACTCACGGCACTGCTGAGAAGATTGGGCTCAAGAGCGGAGAGCTGACTGATGTGACGCGATTGGCGTTTCTTAAAAATTTTCCAGGGGTTGCGCTTGAAGTATCGAGTGGCCCCGCTCAGGATGGGACAGAACGGCTGAGTCAGCTTGGGTTTCTCACCTGTGAGGTATGGACTGTCGGTGAAGAGTATATTGTCGCCTATCATGTGGATTGCAACGCGGGGTCGTATTTCATGCCCATGACACCCGGCAGTCTCTGGAATCGGTCCATTCTCGGGTATGGGCCAAAAGATGACGTCTCAGCGGAGATTCGCAAGGGGCTCCGCGGGATGATCGAACAGTTTGCCACAAGCTTTTTCAAGGTCAGGGGTGGCGATCCCCTGCCATAGCCCAGGGAGCGTGGTCCAGGCATGGGCCTGGAAGTCACGTAGGATCCGCTTGCGATTCATGCCACAAGCTCTATGTGTTCTTTGCCGGTTCTTGCTCCACAGAGGGCCCCTCCGGCACCTCTTTTTCTTTCGTTGCAAATCTGGAAAGTCTGGCGGTGCTCGGGTAGTCTCACTCCACGATTCTGTTCTCCTTCAGTGGACCTAAGATGTATATGTAACTCCCCTTCATCCAATGACCATCAAGTTCATCACCATATATGCTGTGGGCTTCTGTCTGGCCATGGCTCTCCTGGGCTGTCAGTCCGGTGAAGTACGGCGGCAGAGTAGTTCTGGCTGCGCTGAGCTTGAGCAGGACCTCGACTTGTCGAAACGAATCGCCAGGTTAAACCTGCTGTCGGAGGCCTTCACGGCACAATGCGACGATCTCGTGGTTCGGTACGGGGCCCAAGCCCGATCGCAGTTCCGGCACAAGGCGTTTTCAGTCACGAGGGAAGCGGCAAATGTGTTCGTCCCGGACGGAATGTTCATTGAGTATATATCGGAGAGTTATGAGCGGGGATACCTCAGTATTCTCATGGCCGCAAGCTACATGAGAATGCAAAAGTCCGAGGAGGCGAAAGTTGAACTGAGAGATTTAGATCATGAGTTATTCGCGCCGATCTACAACTACGGAGAGGACCCGGTCAATCTGCTTCTCTCGGCGGTCTTATGGGAACAGCTGGGGGAGATCGGCGAAGCTCGCGTGGACTGGTTGAGGCTCCGCGACCTGCCGCGCCTGACCAAGCAAGAGGATGAGGGGCTTCGTCGGTTTGCCGGCGAACGCGTCAGTCGTATCGACAGTGGCGAAGGTGCTGAGGCTTCTTGGCTGGTCTACAGGGTGGGACGGTTTCCTCAGCTCGATTGGGATCTGCAATTTTCAAGTTCCGCCAGCGGCTACTTTTCGATCACACCACGGCAACCCTTCATCGCATCCTGCGCATCGGATACCGGACTGCGGCTGTCGACTGAAAGTTGGTTCAATAAAGTGGCGATCCGCCATAGCCATGCGTACCACCCGCTTCTCAACGTACAGACGTGGATTCGGTTGCCGATTGGTCTGACGTACAGCCTGGTCCCTTTGGCGGCAGGAGCCGGTCTCATGGTCGGGGGCTGTATGCTCGATGCAGCCGGTGATGGCAAAGGGGCACTCTGTCAGCTCTCGCTGATCGGGGGAGTGGCCTTGATGCGCACTGCGCCGGCGGTGATGGAGGGCGCGCTGAAGCCGGATTTGCGGCATTGGGACGATGTGCCGGCAGCATTTGTGGTGACCAGAACCTCAACTCCAGAGTTGGAGCCCTGTTTAGCGAATCTTGGAGCTACTGTTCAACGACTTTGGCAAGAGTGATTTTCCTGCGTGCGCTTGGGGAAGTATTCAGAGGTTTGTTCGTTCAGCAGATCGCCGTAACTTAGGTTGCACGAACATAACCCTGCCGTCCGCGGCTTTCCTCAAGACGGCACATTAACGCTACCCAAGATATCAGGCGCGTAAGAGCTGCGCAGAGCGTTGGTATCGAGCCATTTTGGCAGGGCTAGGTTGAGTGGGTTCTTAGGGCTGATCCCGAAGCACGAAGTATTTTTTTAGCCGATGGAATCCACGTCGGCAATAATCGTGTGCAACCCGCTCGCTCCTGCTGGTTGTGGCCGGACAATTTCTGCAATCTGCAACTGCCCCTTCGTGTCCGTAGCTCGCACGACAGTTTGAAACTTGCCCCGCTTGGGCGGCTGCCAGGTGTAGTTCCAGATGACCCAGGAGTAGGGCGACATGGGCGGTTCAATCGTACATTCGTTCCACGTGCGGCCTGCATCAAAGCTCAATTCCACTTTGTTAATTGAGTTGGGTCCGCCGAAGGCGATGCCGCGAAAGAGTTGTTCGTGGCCACGGATCGTTTGGTAATGGCCTGGGCTGTCGATACGTGAGAATATCTTGATAGTGCCGTCGTCCGTCCAGCCCTTGCGCTGCCAGTAGCCTTTGTAGTCTCCAGGATAGACTTCAATCTCCGTGATCCACTTGACGTTTTTAATCCCGTAGAGCCCTGGCACGATCAGCCGAATCGGAAACCCATGTTCTTTGGGCAGCTTTTCGCCGTTCATGAGAAATGCCAGCATGACGTCGTCTTGCATGGCGCGAGTGAAGGGGATGCTGTCGTCGTAGCCGTCGATGCCGCGGAAGATCACGTCGCGCGCGGTGTCTTCGTCGGCGCCGGCCTCTTGCAAGAGTTTCTTGAGTGAGATCCCGCGCCATGTCGCGGTGCCCATGCTGTCGCCGCCGGGAAGTGTGTCGATGCACATGAGGGTGGAGACTTGATTGTAGGAGTCACGGTTTAAGATATCCCGCCAGCCCAGCGCCAGCGGTGTTGTCACTTCCCCTTTGACGCGAACTTTCCATTGCTCGATATCGACGTCTCGCGTCATGGAGACAGCGCTGTCGGCATAGTTCACGACATAGAATTTTGCGTTGGGTGTGAAATAGGTGGTGTCGCGAGAAGGAATGGCAAACATGCGGCCGAAGACGGAGCCTACAGCGTCGCAGCCGCCGGTTAACGCAGCGACCGTCCCAAGTCCGGTGGCCTTCAGCAATGTTCGACGTGAGAACGGCATACAGCCTCCGATCAGAGTTCGGATCTTCGATATTATGGTACGGGGATATATGCGACCGCAATGATCTCTTCTCGTTGAGGTCGGCGCAGCTCTAGCTGCCCACTGTTGATGGACGCACTTGGGTGGCAGGTCAATGAGGTTCAGTCTTCTGGCTCGATAGGGTATGGAGGGGGGAACGTCCGTGGAAAGACATCCGGAGCGTTATTTCCTGAAGCCGAGTCCGCGCAATAAGAATAGGCGGGGGATTCATTGCACCGTAGCGTACGGATTATTGGACGCACGAGTGTGAAAGCTAGGTATATACCTACATGTATTTCTCAATTTTAGGGAAATAGGTCTTGCCGGATGCAGGAATGGGCAAGATGTCGTTAAAGTTTCATTTACGTGCATCAGATCGAGTAGATGTGGTGGTGATTTCCTGAAGGATGTCGAGAATGTGTGACGCGCGATGATGCATGGATAAAGGGGATTCGTAGTATTCGATAATTATTTCATCAGACATGTAAATGATGCTTGACTCTCAGGGGGGGGCTTTGCTATCTTCCCACCTGTTCGCAGGGTGCTTGTGCTTCTTGCCTCGGTAGCCGCGTGCGAGTGTTGCGGTGAGGGCATGCGGTTTTAGGGAATACCCAACCATTAAATTTGGTAAAAGGGTCCCTTGACACGCTTCGGTGCACAGAGTATAGTGCACGGCTCGCGTGACAGGTGCTTTCGCTCTTTGACAACTGAATAGAGAATGTTGAGCAATGGTGTAAGTGTATTGAAGTGGTGGCCCTTGGTCCAAATTCTAAGAACACCTTTATGAGAGTTTGATCCTGGCTCAGAATGAACGCTGGCGGCGCGCCTAATACATGCAAGTCGAGCGAGAAGACGTAGCAATACGTTTGTAAAGCGGCGAACGGGTGAGGAATACATGGGTAACCTACCCTAGAGTGGGGAATAACTAGCCGAAAGGTTAGCTAATACCGCGTACGCTTCTTGGACTTCGGTTCAGGGAGGAAAGCGCTACCGAGGGTAGCGCGCTCTTGGATGGGCTCATGTCCTATCAGCTAGTTGGTGAGGTAATGGCTCACCAAGGCTTCGACGGGTAGCTGGTCTGAGAGGACGATCAGCCACACTGGCACTGCGACACGGGCCAGACTCCTACGGGAGGCAGCAGTAAGGAATATTGCGCAATGGGCGAAAGCCTGACGCAGCGACGCCGCGTGGGGGATGAAGGTCTTCGGATTGTAAACCCCTTTCGGGAGGGAAGATGGAATGGGGTAACCCATTCGGACGGTACCTCCAGAAGCAGCCACGGCTAACTTCGTGCCAGCAGCCGCGGTAATACGAAGGTGGCAAGCGTTATTCGGATTTACTGGGCGTACAGGGAGCGTAGGCGGTTTGGTAAGCCCTCTGTGAAATCTCCAGGCTTAACCTGGAAAAGTCGGAGGGGACTGCTGGGCTAGAGGACGGGAGAGGAGCGCGGAATTCCCGGTGTAGCGGTGAAATGCGTAGAGATCGGGAGGAAGGCCGGTGGCGAAGGCGGCGCTCTGGAACGTTTCTGACGCTGAGGCTCGAAAGCGTGGGGAGCAAACAGGATTAGATACCCTGGTAGTCCACGCCTTAAACGATGTATGCTTGGTGTTGGGAAGTGATTCTCAGTGCCGTAGGAAACCTATTAAGCATACCACCTGGGGAGTACGATCGCAAGGTTGAAACTCAAAGGAATTGACGGGGGCCCGCACAAGCGGTGGATCATGTGGTTTAATTCGATGCAACGCGAAGAACCTTACCTGGGCTTGAACTGCTGGTAGTAAAGAGATGAAAGTTGAATGAACCGTAAAGCCGGTTGCCAGTAGAGGTGCTGCATGGCTGTCGTCAGCTC